>NZ_MTJN01000001.1 GCF_002017865.1 Rhodoferax fermentans
GCGGAATCAGGTTGATGAAAACCCCGCCACCGAGGCCCAGTGCGCGCCACACCGGCGCCCCAGGCACGGTAGGCCAGCAGCGCCGGACCTACCGCGATGAACAGCAGCATGCCGGCCAAGGTCCAGCTCAGGTGCAGGCGACCCCAGCCTAGACCCCATTCAGCCCCGGCAAATAACGCAGACCAGACCAGCCCAAAGGCCACCTGACCCATCAGAAACGCCGACCAGTTGGTTCGGATGCTGGCAGGCTCGGTGGTTGGGTGCCCCAGCATCCAGCTGTAGTAGGCCCAGGCGGCGGAGGCCAGCAGGATGTAGAAGTCACCCGGCACCAGGCGCACATTCAGCAGCACGTCGAGTTCGCCACGGCTCATCACCAGCATCACACCCAAAATCGACATGGCCGCACCGAGCCACTGTCGGCGTGAAATGGCCGCACCAAAAAACACCCGGCCAATCAGCAACATCCACACCGGGGTGATCGAGCCCACCAGCGTCACATTGATCGCGCTGGAGGT
This sequence comes from Rhodoferax fermentans, assembly GCF_002017865.1. Taxonomy (NCBI): domain Bacteria; kingdom Pseudomonadati; phylum Pseudomonadota; class Betaproteobacteria; order Burkholderiales; family Comamonadaceae; genus Rhodoferax; species Rhodoferax fermentans. The sequence goes on from NZ_MTJN01000001.1 coordinate 516, forward strand.
GTTGAGCGCCAGGTAGAGCAGGGCGTTGTAACCCCCAATGCTCAGCAGCGACAGCCCGGTAAAACGCCGCCAACTCGGCCACAGCGGGCTGCCAGGGCGTAACACCGATCCGGCCAGAGGCAGCAAGAGCGCAAAGGCCAGGCACCAGCGCACCAAGTTGAGCGTCATCGGCGAGGCCATGTCGGCAATCATGCGGCCCAGCACCGCGTTACATGCCCACAACACCGGTGGCACAGTCAGCAGCAGTGCTGCGGTGGGGGTCACGCGGGATGGTTCATAGGCACCAGCTGGTGGGCAAACGCGGGGTGAAAAGGGGGAGATGCATGCGGGTCGTGGCGAGTGGTTGGCCATTCTCGCAGCAAAACTCCCCGCCCTGATTCGTGGCAAGATGGACCCGCATTGAACAACCCAGAGAGCATTTTGTATGAGCATCCACACCTCACGCGCCATCCAGATCGACCAGCATGGCGGCCCTGAACAACTCAAACTGGTCCAGATCACCGTGGGTGAACCCGGCCCGGGCGACGTCCGCATCCGCCACCACGCGGTGGGCCTGAACTTCATCGACGTTTACCACCGCACTGGCCTGTACCCGATGCCCATGCCCGCCCGCCTGGGCATGGAAGCCGCCGGTGTGATCGAGGCCGTGGGTGAGGGCGTGACCCACCTGCAGGTGGGTGACCGCGCTGCCTACGCCAGCCCGCCGCCCGCAGTTATTGTGAGCTGCGTGTGATGCCCGCGAAATGTGTTTGCAAGCTGCCTGATGCCATCAGCTTCGAGACCGGTGCCGCGATGATGCTCAAGGGCCTGACCGCGCAATACCTGCTCAAGCGCACGCTGCCGATGGGTGGTTTACACGCGGGTGACTTTGTGTTGTTCCATGCCGCCGCCGTGGCGTGGGGCTGATCGCCTGCCAGTGGGCCCGGGCCTTGGGCCTGCGCCTGATTGGCACCGCTGGTTCAGCACAAAAATGTGCTCTGGCCCTTGCCAATGGAGCGGAGTTTGCTATCAATTACGCAGAAGAGGATTTTCTTGCTCGGGTCAAGGAGATCACCGCAGGCCAGGGTGTCAAGGTGGTCTACGACTCGGTGGGCAAGGACACCTGGGACAAGTCGCTCGATTGCCTGGCGCCCTTGGGCCTGATGGCCAGCTTTGGCAACGCGTCTGGCCCGGTGCCACCGTTTGCGCCGGGCATCCTGGGCCCCAAAGGCTCTTTGTATGTGACGCGGCAAACCCTGTTCACCCACATGAGCACCCGTGAAAGCACCCAGGCCATGGCGGATGAGTTGTTTGCGGTGGTGAGCAGCGGCCAGGTCCAGATCCACATCGCACAGCGTTACCGGCTGGAAGACGTGCAGCAGGCACACCGACCTGGAGGCACGCAAAACCACCGGCTGCACGGTGTTGACGTTGTAGCCGGGTGACGCTCTGGGTGGGCGTAGGGTTACATGTCTTTTTGGCCTGTAGCCCTTGTTTTGTATAGCTTGAATGCTACGGTTTGTGATGTTCCTCGGGGCCTTGTCCTGCGGTTTTACTTATTTGAAGAAACCACGCGCCTTCATCATGTTGCAGCCGTTTTGCCGCGGTACATTGAGCGTCACACCTTTTTCTTTGGCGCGTTCCTGCATCAGCTGATGTTGTGCATCTTGAAGCTGTGTGCATTCTTCAAAGGTCTTGGTCGCACGCATTTTGGCCATGTGATCGGCGCGTTCCTGTTGGGTCATCAGGGTCCAGCCAGGGGTGTTGCTTTGGCTAAAACGCATGCCACCCCCGCCGCCAGGCCCCATGCCGCCACCGCCCGGCCCCATTTGGGCCAGGGCCGCTGTCGACAAGGCGGCTGCCAGCAGTGTTGCGAGGGTGATGTTTTTGAATGTGGTTGCGGTTGTCATGATGGAACTCCTTGGGTTGAACGGTTGTGGGATGTGTCTCTGGCCTGCATCCCTGGGTGTTATTTGAGGCCCATCATGTCAAGCTAAAGTGTGGCCGCAAGTGCCAAATTGCATCGCTGTGTTGCGTGGCTGACCCGCGATACAGTGCGTTACAAAACTTCTTGCAACAGCGCTTGGTGCAGCCGCCAGGATTGGATGTAGGCTTGCCAAAACCAGGCTTTGGCCCCCATCATGGAAAAACGCGACTGCATTCTGATCGTTGATGACGAACCCGACATCCGCCGCCTGCTGGTGGACTATCTGGTGCGCAACGGCTTTGAGGCGCTGGCCGCGCGCGACGGGGCGCGAGATGTGGCAACTGCTGGCGCGTCATGCGGTAGACCTGCTGGTGTTGGACCTGATGCTGCCCGACACCGATGGCCTAACCCTGTGCCGCGACCGCGCGCCAGCTCCAGCCTGCCGGTGATCATGCTCACCGCGCGGGGAGAGGAGGCCGACCGCATTGTGGGCATCGAGATGGGGGCCGACGACTACCTGGTCAAACCCTTCAACCCGCGTGAACTGCTGGCCCGTATCAAGTCCATCCTGCGCCGCACCCGTGCCTTGCCACCCAACCTCAAGCCCGAGCCGGTGCGCTGTCTGCTGTTTGGCGGCTGGTGTCTGGACACCGCCGAGCGCCTGCTGACCGCGCCGGACGGCGTGGCCACACCCTTGTCGGGCGCCGAGTTCCGGCTGCTGCGCATCTTGCTGGAGCACCCCAACCGGGTGCTGACCCGCGACCAGCTGACCGAGCTGATCCACGGTCACGAGGCCGAGGCCTATGACCGCGCCATCGATGTGCAGGTCAGCCGTCTGCGCCAGCGCCTGCGTGATGACAGCCGTGAACCCCAACTGATCAAGACGGTGCGTGGTGAAGGTTATGTTCTGGCCGCCTCAGTGCAGGCGTCTGACACATGTCCCTGATGTTGCAAGCCCCTGTGCGCCCGAACTGGCGCCGCCTGCGCTCGACCCTGGCGGCCCGGCTGGCGCTGATTGTGCTGGTGGGCCTGCTGGTGGCCCAGGGGGTGAGTTTCTGGCTGCAGTGGCAAGAGCGGTCTGTGGCGGTCAACCAGGTCCGCGGGGTCAATTTGGCAGACCGCCTCGCCCCGGCGGTGCGGGTGCTGGAAGCCAGCCCGTCAGCCCAGCGCGCTTTGGCCCTGGCTGCTTTGCAGGGTGGTGGCGTTCAGTTCGAGATGGTCACTGCCGACCAGGTTTTTGCGCTTGTGCCACGCGGCGCTTTGCCGGGCATGCTCAGTGCGCGACTGGGCCGGTCGGTCGACATCCGCACTGATGGCCAGGGCCGTGGTCCGGGTTCCGGTCAAGCGCGTGCTGGTCTGGCCCACCGGCTGGACCTGCAGCTCATGGATGGCCAGTGGGTCCGTGTCAGTCTGGCGCCCGAGCTGGACGCCCAGGCACCGGCCTTGCCCACCAGTTTGCTCTCCGAGCTGCTCATCACCCTGGGCCTGGTGATGGCGGTGGTGGTGCTGGCCGTACAACAGGCCACCCGGCCACTGCGCCAGCTGGCCCAGGCGGCGGACACCCTTGGCAGTGACCTGGACGCCCCACCCCTGCCCGAAGACGGTCCCACCGAGACCCGGCACGCGGCCCAGGCGTTCAACCGTATGCAGGCCAGAATCAAACGCCTGGTCAACGAACGAGCCCGGGCGCTGGCGGCGGTTTCACACGATTTACGCACGCCGCTCACCCGCCTGCGTTTGCGCACCGAACTGATCGACGACGAGCGCTTGCGCGAGCAGATGAGCAAGGACCTGGAGGCCATGGCCGCCATGATTGACGGCACGCTGGCCTACCTGCGTGGCCTGCAGGCCAATGAGCAGGTGCGCAGCTTGGACATCAATGCGCTGCTAGAGAGCATGGCCGATGATGCCCGGGTACTGGGGCGCAGCATCCAGATCCACGGGCAGGCGCAACAGGCTTTTCAAGGTCGGCTGACCGCTTTGCGCCGGGCACTGCAAAACCTGATCGACAACGCCTTCAAATACGGCCAGGGCGCCAGCATCCGTGTGGAAGACAGCCCGGCCATGCTGAAAGTCACGGTGGAAGACAGCGGGCCCGGTCTGGCAGCTGCGGAACTCAGCAAGGTCACCGAGCCCTATTACCGTGTTGACAGCGCACGCAGTGCTACAGGTGACGGTGTCGGGCTGGGCCTGTCCATCGTGAAAGACGTGGCCCTGTTGCACAACGGTGAACTGATCCTGACCAACCGGCCCCAAGGAGGCCTGGCTGCCACACTGCTGCTGCCACGCGCTGTCACACCCACACTGTCATGAGCACTGCCAGTTTTGGCATGGCTGGTTGTGTCGCCGGTTGTGCAAGCCCGCTTGTGCGTCTGTCTGAACAGATGAATCAATGACTTAGCGGATTGGCTGGGGCTGGCACGGCGGTTGCGGTGGACAGGGGGTCGTCAACTTTTTTTGTCAGTCCATCCACTGACCCCTTCCCCATGATCATGAAAATCGCCGTCACCAGCCAGAACCGCACCAGCATCACCGAACACGCTGGCAAATGCCGCAAGTTCTGGGTTTACGAGGTGGCCAACCGCCAGGTCAGCGGCAAGCAGCTGCTGGAACTGCCTTTGGCCCAAAGTTTTCACGAAAGTGCCCACGCGCCTGAGCCGCAGGCACCCCATCCGCTGGAGGGTGTCTCACTCCTGATCACCGCCAGCGCTGGAGATGGCCTCAAGGCACGTCTGCGCCAAAAAGGCATGACCGTGTGTGTCACCAGCGAAACCAACCCCGATCAAGCGGTGGCGGCCTGGCTCCAAGGCACGCTGCCAGAGGTGGCCAGTGCACCCCAGGACTGCGACTGTGGCCACAACCATGACCACACACACGGCCATTCGGCTTGAGTGAGCCTGCGGCAGACGCCCGGCAGAAGCCGGTTCACACGGCCATATTTATACCCAGTGGGGTATTATTCCCCCGCCTCGTTTTAACACCTTTGAAAGACAAGTCTCCATGAGCACGTTTGACCATATTGGCCTGATCCAGAACATCAACGACAACCTGGTGCCCCTGCGCAAAACCCAGCCTGAGGCCATGCAGGCTTTCGGGCAACTGGCCCGCGCCGCCATGACCGAGGGCGCCGTCAGCGCCAAACACAAGGAGCTGATCGCTCTGGCCATTGGCATCACCCAGCATTGCTCGGGCTGCATCGGCTTTCATGTCAAGGCACTGATCAAGCTGCAATGCACCCGCCAGGAACTCGAAGAAATGCTCAGCATTTGTGTGTACATGGGCGGCGGCCCCGCCCTGATGTACAGCGCCGAAGCCCTGAGCGCCTGGGACAGCATGACCGCCCCTGCATGAGTCGGCTGAAGGCCGCCAAGCTCACTGGCCGTATGCATTCAGACGCTGTGCGTTGACCCCTGCTGAACTGGGGGCAGGGTGGTGATCTGGCTGTTTCTGCTGGCAGGGGTGGCCCTGGTGGTGGTGTTGCGCCAGGTTGTTCACCGGGCCATCCTGCGCAGCCTGCGCGCCCCCCGGGTGGCGCACCTGCGCACCCCGGCAGATCTGGGTTTTCAGGCGCATGCACTGCGTCTGCCGGTGGCCCATGGCAAGTCCCTGTTTGCCTGGTTTGTGCCGGTGCCGGGTGCGCGGCAGGCCCCCGCCGTGCTGCTGATGCATGGCTGGGGCGCCAATGCCAGCCTGATGCTGCCCGCTCTGGCCCCGTTACATGCCGCCGGTTATTCGGTGATGCTGCTGGACGCGCGTTGCCACGGCAACAGTGATGACGAGGCTTTCACCTCGCTGCCCCGGTTTGCCCAGGACATTGAAGCTGGCCTGGACTGGCTGCGTTGGCAACCCGAGGTGGACGACCAGCGCCTGGTGGTGCTGGGCCACTCGGTGGGTGCCGGTGCCGCGTTGTTGTGCGCCACCCATCGGCAGGATGTGAAAGCGGTGGTGTGCCTGGGTGCGTTTGCCCATCCGCAAGAGGTGATGCGGCGCTGGTTGGCCGAAGTGCATCTGCCTTACCTGGTGATCGGCTGGTACCTGCTGCGCCATGTGCAACACGTCATTGGGGCTCGTTTTGACGAGATTGCGCCCATCCACAGCATGGCGCGGGTGCACTGCCCGGTGTTGCTGGTGCACGGCAGCGAGGACGAGGTGGTGCCGGTGGGGGATGCGCAGCGCCTGCAGGCGGCTGGCAGGCCGGGCCAGGTGACGTGGATTGAAATCCCCGGTGGGCACGACCCGAGCGAGGCTGCCCCAGCCTATGTGCCACAACTGATCCACTTCTTACAGCAGGCGCTTGCCACACCTGCCAGACAGCCCGTTGCTGGGGCGGCGAACTAGCCGTGTTTTTGCACCAGCGTCCAGGCTGACAGCGCAATCAGCGCGCTCCAGAACCAGACGCCCAGGGTCAGCGGCAGCACTGTGCCGTCCATATGGCCACCGAGCCAGCCACCCATGGCAAAAGCACACACCATCATCAGGATGCCGTTCATCGCCGAGGCCGCACCCGCCGCCTGCGGGAACGGCCCAACCGAACCACTCTGCCCACAGGGCTGGTGGATGCCATGGCCCACCATAAAAATCAGCTGCGGCAACAAGATGCTCCAGAGGCTGATCCAGCCGCTCAAGGTCAACAAGGCCATCAGCGTGCCGCCGGTCAGCGACAACACCCCGGCAAAAGCCACCGCACGACGCACCCCAAAACGTGGCAGCCAGTGGCGGCATAAAAAGGTGCCGCCGATGTAGGCCAGCGAGTTGACAAACATCACCAGGCCGTACTGCATCTTGCTCAGACCCAGCACCCCGGTGAACACAAAAGACGAGGCCGCCAAAAGGTGAACAGCCCGCTGTAAGAACACGCCGTCAAGGCGGAGAACGCCAGAAAGGTCGGGTGCCCCAGGATATGGCGCCAGGTGGCCAGCAGGGTGCCGAGCTGCAGCGCCTGCGGGTTTTTGTGCTGCACGGTTTCCTCAAACCGCAGCGCCACCACCACCAGCGTCACCGCCGCAAACACACCGAGTGCCAGCAGCGCAAAACGCCAGTTCAGCCACTGCGTCAGCAGGCCGCCCAGCGGCGCACTCAGACAGGCAATCACACCCAGGCCACTCAGGCCCTTGCTCATCACCCGTGCACCCTGGGTGGGGGCGTACAGGTCACGCACGATGGCGCGCGCACACATCACCCCTGCACCCATGGCCGCGCCCTGCAGCGTGCGCCAGACAATCAGCCAGCCCATGCTCGGCGCCAGGCTGCTGGCAATGGAGGCCAGCACATAAGCCACCAGCCCGATCAGCAGAATCGGCCGACGACCAAAGCGGTCTGACAGCGGCCCCCACACCAGCTGCGAGCCCCCAAAAGCCAGCAGCAGCGCGGTGAGTGTCAGCTGCGCCTGAGCCATCGGGGCAGACAACTGGGCGGTCAACTCGGGCAGGGCGGGCAGGTACAGGTCGGTGGTGATCGGCTGCAGTCCCAGCAACAGGGACAGCAGCAAAACGATCAGACCGGGCGGCATTTTGGAGGAATGGGTGGCGTTGGCAGGCATGTTTTGAGGGTATCAGATCAGTACCAGCCCACTGTGTCTGGAAAACCGCGTCTGTGCGAAGATGGCCACTGCTTGAATCAGACATTGTGGAAGGGGTGGTGGCATGGCAATAGGATGGCTCTCGGTGTTGAAGATGGTGCCCTGGGGCGACGTGATCGAGTCCGCGCCCAAGGTGGCGCAGGGCGCCAAAAAGCTGTGGGACACGGTCGGCAAGAAGCCCGCCGCCAGCACCAGCGCCACGGTGGCCACCGCCACCCCGGGCCAGCCCGAGCCCACACTGGCCGCCTTGCAGGCCCAGGTGACCCAGTTGCAGGTGTCGGTGGCCGAGCTGCACCAGCAAATGCTGGCCTCCAGCGCACTGATCGGCTCGCTGGCCGAACAAAACACCCAGCTGATCGCCCGTGTGGAGGTCAACCGCAAACGGGTGCTGGCCCTGGCGGTGGTGGTGGTTGTGCTGGCGGGGTGTTGGGTAGCAAATTGTTTTGATAGCTGTTTGCCCTTTATCCATAAGGGCTACCGCCTGATTTGTTGCTTTTTTCATGAAAGCCAGCTGACACAGGTGTTGCCGATCAGGGGGCGGACTTGTTGATGTGTCTGGGCGTTCTCGCTAAATGGGCCGCAAGAGCCTGTTCTGGCTGCCAACAAGTAAGGTTGAGTGGATTGTTTTTCGGGGGGTGATCCTCTAACATGGGGCGGGCTTGACAGCGGATGCGCATCACGCTGGATAGCAGTCAAAAAAGTGGGCGTTGTCCCACACCATCTGATGTTGACGCTGCACGGTGGGCAGCCCTTCAGGCATGGACTGGGTTGGAAATAGGCGGCTTGTGGGCCAGGTGGGTTGTTCACCAGGGCACCGTGTTATTTCCTTGATCTCTAGGGAGCAGGCGGATGCAGGCAATCAGCGAATCACGCGCGGTAACCCGGTTCCTTTCCTCGTGGAAGAGCCTGGCGCTGGTGCTTGCTTTGGCCGGGTTGTTCGCTGCTGTCTCCATTCGTCAAGACTTCGAGGAGCTGTTGGCAACGGAGTACCAGGTGCTCGAACGCCAGGCGCGCCTGGCCGAGTACCAGGTGGGGGGTGTGCTGCGCGGATTGAATGTGGGCCTGCGCAGTCTGGCGGCAGACCAGGAAGCCTGGCCACAGCTGCCCGCACAAGCCATCTCGCAACACCAGCTCGCTTTCCTGAAAGAGTTTCCCGAAGTCAGGACCATCACCGCAGCCGACAAAACGGGCCGCGTTCTGGCCGCAGAGAGCCTGCAAACGCCGCAAGATGTCGCGACCATACGTGCGTTCAACAATTCCCAACGCGAGTACTTCCAGTTCCACCAGAATGCCCAGCCCAAAGACTTTGACCGGATGTACATCTCGCGGCCATTCATCGGGGTCTCGAAACGCTGGATCATCGTGGCGTCGCGGGCCATCCGTGGCCCGAAGGGGGAGTTTCAGGGCGCGGTGGTGGCGACCTTGATTCCCAACTTCTTCGCCCCGATATTTCAGGATGTCCTGACCAACGACGTGGTCGACTCGGTGGCCGTCCATACGCTGCAGGGCGACATCCTCTATCGCCTGCCTGACCCCGACAAACACATTGGCAGGAATATCGCCCACGGCGAGGCTTTTCAGCTCTACCTGCGCTCCGACAGCCCGACCACGCGTTATCTCGGCATTGCGGTCACAGACAACGTCAAGCGCGTTGCGGTTTTTCGCAAGGTCGCAGGCAGCAGCCTGGACATCGTCATCACGGCCCGATACGACAGCCTGTTGACGAAGTGGTACCCCGCTGTGGCCACCAAGTTGATTCTTTATGCCCTCTTTGTGGTGCTGGCTCTGGCCTTTGGCAAAGAGTTCAAGCGGCGTCTGGCCGCCAGCATGGCGCTGTCACAGAGTGAGTCACGCTTTCGTGCGCTGTTTGAGGACTCGCCCAACGCCATCCTTCTGGTTGACCCGCAAGCGCTGCGGCTCACCGATGTCAACCCGGTGGCGTCGACCTTGCTGGGTTACAGCCGCAGTGTGTTTCTGGCCAAGAATTTTGCGGACCTGTTTCGCCCCGAAGACCAGGCGCACGCCATGGCGCAGTTTGCGCTGGCCATCGAACACCACAAAGACTTTGTCCGCGACCTGCCTGTGCTCCATCAAGACGGCCACCTGGTTCACATCGACATGGCTTGCACCCACCTGCAAGTGGATGGCCACCACGCTTTGGCCACCACCTTCATCGACCTGACCGAGCGTCAGCTTGCTGAGAGTGCGCTGGCCGAGCGCGAAGCCCTGCTCAACGCCACCAGTCGCATGTCGCACACCGGCGGCTGGGCCTTTGACCCGGTAACGGGGCAGGGCAACTGGACGCCTGAGACAGCCCGCATCCACGATGTGCCTGAAGACGCACAGGCGGATGTGAGCAAAGGCCTCAGCTACTACGGCGCTGAGGATCGCGAACGGCTCCAGGCTGCCATCCAAAACCTCATCGACAAAGCCGAGCCTTATGACCTGGAGCTGGAGATGCTCACCGCCAAAGGCCGGCGCAAATGGGTCCGTACCATCGGTGAACCGGTGGTGGAAAAAGGCAAGGTGGTCTGGGTGCATGGCGCCATCCAGGACATCACCGATCAAAAAGCCGCTGAAGCGGCCCTGCGCTCCAGTGAGTCGCGCTACCAGAGTGTGCTGGACCATGCCGCCGACGCCATCTTCATCTCCAACGCGCAGGGCCAGTTCCTCTACGTCAACGAACAAGCCCGCCAGCTGCTGGCCTATACCAACGACGAACTGCTTCACATGTCGGTGGCCGACATCACGCCAGACGAGGACGCAGAACATTCGGCGAACACCTTTGTGACACTGAGACACACCGGGCGTGTGACCACCGAACTCCTGCTCAAACGCCAGGATGGCAGCCTGGTGCCGGTAGAGATCAATGCCATCTTGCTGCCCGATGGCACAAGTTACGGTGCTTACCGCGACATCACACAGCGCAGGCTCAACGACGCAGAACTGGAGCGCTATCGCCACCATCTGGAAGAGCTGGTGACCTCCCGCACCGCCGACCTGGACCAGGCCAACCGCTCACTGGTGCTGGCCAGGGACGCGGCACAAGCGGCCAACCTTGCCAAGAGCAGCTTCCTGGCCAACATGAGCCACGAAATCCGCACCCCGATGAACGCCATACTGGGCATGGCCAACCTGCTGCGCCGCGGTGGCCTGACCGCCGAACAGGCGGACCGGCTCGACAAGATCGACATCGCCGGCGACCACCTGCTCAATGTCATCAACGACATTCTCGACCTCTCCAAAATTGATGCGGGCAGTTTTGTCCTCGAAAACGTCCCGCTCACCATTCCCGGCCTGTTGTCGAACGTGGTGTCGATCACCCATGCCTCCGCGCAGGAAAAGAAACTCAAGCTCGAGGTGAGCGCCGATGCTTTCCCGAACGACTTGCACGGCGACCCAACACGTTTGCAGCAGGCGGTGCTCAACTACGTCAGCAACGCCATCAAGTTTTCAGACAACGGCTCAGTCAGCATCCGGGCCATCAATCTCGAAGAGACAACCCAGTGGGTGCAGGTGCGTTTTGAGGTCACAGACACCGGTATTGGCATCACACCCGAGGCACTGCCCCGGCTGTTCAGCCCCTTTGAGCAGGCTGACAACTCGACCACCCGCAAATACGGCGGCACCGGGCTTGGGCTGGTGATCACCAAACGGCTGGCTGAACTGATGGGGGGTGATGCGGGGGTGCAGAGTGTGCCCGGTGCTGGCAGCAGCTTCTGGTTCACCGCCCGCCTGCTGCGCCAGGAGCGTCGCAAGACCCTGGCCGTACCCGCAGCCGCTGGCGACCCCGAAACCTTGATCCGCGAGCATTTCCAAGGTGCACGCATCCTGATTGTTGACGACGAGCCGATCAACCTGGAGTTGGCGCGTTACCTGCTGGAGTCTGTCGGCCTGCTCGTGGACACCGCCGAAGACGGGATGCAGGCCATCGAGCGGGCCACGGTCTCGACCTACGCCCTGGTTCTGATGGACATGCAGATGCCCATCCTTGACGGCCTGGAGGCCACACGCCAGATCCGAATGCTTCCCAACTACCAGCACATCCCCATCCTGGCGATGACCGCCAACGCCTTCAACGAGGACCGCGCACGCTGCCTGGAGGCCGGCATGGACGACGTTCTGATCAAACCGGTGGCGCCAGGGCTGCTGTTTTCGTCATTGCTGACCTATTTGGAGAGGCGGGGCTGATGGGTGGCTGCTGCTGTACATGGCTGAGCTGCACCCGCAACAGCAAACTATTTTGATAGCGGATAGCACTTTATGGATAAGGGCTGTTGGCATATTTCTCTATTTTTGGGGAGATAGTTGATTTGGATGTTGGATGGCAGGTGTGCAGCGAGAGCGGTCATACAGTCATATCCCCCATTTGGGGGATGTTCAGGTCACTCACAGACCGCCACAATGCAGCGAAAGCAGTCGTACCACAAGCGCCTCCAATTTCAAACTTTGAGCCCTTTGATGCCTAGAATCAACCAACCCCTTTTGGATGTTTGTCGGCATTACTAACACGGCATGAAAATGCCTTAACTCTGTGAAGACCAAGGTTGTAAACCCTTTCCAAGATATTTTCACCTTCATCTTATACTGCAGATATTTTCCTATATGTTGCATCTGCGGCATGACACTAAGTATGGTTATATTTATGTTAAAAAAACTATGTGGGCATAAATCGCCATCGTTGATTTTTTCGAACACACTTTTGGATAGATAAAAAAATGAAAAATTCATGGTTATTGCCACTTTGGTGGTGACGATGTGTTTCTTTCAAGTAACATCTTTCGCAAACGGCCCCGTCATATTGAATGGCACTTGGATAATTGATACAAAGGCAACCGAGAAATTTGTACTTAGCACGCATCCATTCAAAGACGAAAACTCAGCAAATTCATTCCTTCATCACATCAGCTTCTTAGGAAGTTTAATTTTTGATTTCGACGGCGACAAGCTATTTTTAGGTACTTTTCCAGGTGACGAAAGAAAGCGAGAATATCTTCTTGTTTCTCATAATGGTTCTGAAAAGAAATACAATTCTAAAAACACTCAAGACGGGTCTAAGGTGTCAGAAACATCTGAAACACTAATTGTTACTGCGCTGAATAAAGAAAACATAACCATTTACTTTTCGAATAGTACAGAAATGCAGTACTTATTATGGAGGTGCGTAAATTTGGACCCAAATAAGAAAACGCCAAATGACTTTAAGCCTGAATTTGACGCATTTATTGAAATGATACGAAATATTGGCAAGGCGTATAACAGACCAAATTGAATTGAGTCGATTTGTCATTCTCTCTTGACCCTTGTTTGGACTAGAGAATAAGTTATTGGACGACCTTATTAGACACCACATCATGAAAACATGGTATTTCCCCGCCTTTTATTTTCTGATTTGCGAGACTTGTGATGTGATTTGGGAACTCGGCCTGGCTCGGCAAATAGACCCGGTACTTGGTATTGCTGCTAGCCTTTTCCTTGTAGTGCTCACTGCGCCGGCCATGGCAGTTACGACGTATGTGCAGGCACACATTGCGTCCCTGCTAGGCGTCTTGCCCGGGGATAGCATAGGCTTTAACAGTTTTTGGCCGCGTATTCTTTCAATTCAATCGGCGATAGTGGTATGCACCTTGGTACTGACACTTGTTTTCCTCGGGCCCACGCTGTTTCGAACAAGGAGTGAGCAGCTCTAGCAGGTCAATCGACAAAGACGCTCACAGGTGTTGGCCGGTTCTTCCAGTACTTTGCATTGAAGGCCAGTCATATTGCAGGTTGAAGACTGCTTTGGAGCGCTTTGTAAGTCCGCAACCAGCCTTAACCAGCCTGCCATCAAAACTTCTTAAAACCGTTGAAGGCGGGGGACGGGGTTACCGGGCGCAGAACCCATTCGCGTGATGAGACAAGCGGCGCACCACCCTCAGCAGCAACACCCCAGCTTGCAGCCAACCCAAGCCGTCTCCCGCGAGGGGGCCGGAGAACGGTAACCCCGCCGCCCGCCTGGCGTCACACAAAACAAGGGCTCAAAAGAACACCATTAACCATAGCTGCCCGCCCTTATTCCACAAGGGCGACAGGCCGATTTGAGGTACAGAGGCAAGCCTTTTGAACTCGGCGGCTAGGCTATAGTGCAGACAGCCAATACGCTTGCGGCGCTGGGCAAGCAGCTCAACAGAACGCAAGACGGGAGTAGCCACTATTTTTGTTGTGAACAACAACACACTTCATTAAACCGGCTGCTTGCTTGCCCCACACATCTGCGGGACACATCCAAGTTCGGCCTTGTAGCCTGGAGCCCGAGATGTCAAACCTCACAATCACAGAAATCAAAGCGTTCGTTCCATCCAAGGATTTCGAGCTGTCCAAACAGTTCTACAAAGATCTTGGATTCACGATGGCCTCTGAAGGTGGCGGCATCGCCTACTTTCATTTTGGCCAGGTCAGTTTCCTGCTTCAGGACTTCTGCGCGGAGTCGTTTGCCGAGAATTTCATGATGCACATCCTGGTCGCGGATGTGCAGGCGTGGTGGGAGCAGGTCCAACACAGTGGCGTGCTTGAGAAGTACGGGGGCCGTGTGACAGCGCTGGAAGATCAGCCGTGGGGCATGCGCGACTTCTGCCTCTACGATCCGTCGGGTGTTCTGTGGCGCATTGGCCAGAATATCGACTGAACACCAGGGGGAAAGCCATGCTGTCGATGTATACGCCATCGTTCCAGCGGACAGCCTTTGGTGCCCATTGAATTCAATTGTTGGACCGCAGACATGCGAAGCAGGAGGCCAACGTGATTCAAACACTCGAAACACCCAGGCTACGCCTTGTGCCGCCAAGCCTGGCATGTGCGAAAGCCTACGAGTTGTTCTATACGGACGCCGAGGCTTCGCGAATGTACGGCGGCCCCATCACGGCCGCCGCGGCTTGGACGCGACTCTCATCCGACCTGGGTTCCTGGTACTTGCAAGGCTTCGGTGTCTGGGCAATGCAGGAGAAGTCGGATGGTGAGTTCCTAGGAACCTGCGGCTTCTGGCAAGGGAGAGACTGGCCACGCGAACTCACTTGGTGGCTCCTGCCGCAGTACAGAGGTCATGGCTTTGCCAAGGAGGCATCGTTGGCCGCAGTACATCACGCATACGAGGTTCTGGGCTGGTCAGCGGTCGAGACGTACATGAACGACCAGAACACCCAAGCCCGGGCACTGGTACTGAGCCTGGGTGGCCAGAAAGCGAGGCGGCAGGGCTTTCCCGACGGGAAGGAACGTGATGTGTTCATCATCCCCCGCACTGCGGTCTAACAGGTGAGGTCCAACGGCAAACCGCCTCAATTCGGACGCTGAACCTGCATGTCAAGTAGTTGCTGCGTCATGATGCGTTTGGCCGCCTCCAGCCTTTACCCACCTGGCGTGACACCCAACAACGGCCTAAACCATTTCAATAACCATAGCTACCAGCCCTTGATTTAAAAGGGCCAGAAGCCAATTTGACGCTAAGACTTCAACGCAAACCCAACTGCATCAGTTCGGGCGACAGACCCACCCAAGGCACATCAAAACCGGGCGTGGCCCGCTGCGGTGGCAAGGGTGAGTTGCGCAGCGCCCAGGTGGCGCCGGCAATCACGCTGTCCACAATCGGCACATTCACAAAGGGCTGGATCTGCGCGGCCATGCCAGCCAGGCCGGCGCCGCCCAGGATCACGGTTTGCACACCGAGTTGGCGCACCGCGTTGAGGCAAGCCTCGGTCAGCAGCTGGCGCGCGGCCACCGGGTCGGCGGCCAGTTGGGCGCCGGTGGGTGCCACGGTGTGGATACCGGCCAGCGCCTGGGCGTGGCCCAGCGACTGCGCCAGCCGTTGCAGGATCGGCGCCCAGCGTTCACCTCCGGTGACCACCGCAAACCGGCCATGGCGCGCGGCCTCGATGAATGCTGCTTCGGCCAGGCCGGTGACTGGCACCGGGCTGCTTTCGCGCAGGGCTTGTAATCCGGGGTCGCCAAAACAGCCGATCAACACCGCGTCGGGCCGCCCCTCGGGCGCCGTCAGTGCAGCAGCCCAGGCGTCGAGTGCGGCATGGGCTGCCACCGCGTAGCTGGCCTCATCCGAAATATAGGGCGCGCCAAAACGTGCGGTGACCGAGCGTACGGTCACATGGGAGCCGACGGCGCTTTGCACATGCTGCTGCAACAGCGTGGTGACGTTGGCCGAGGTGTTGGGGTTGATGACCAGGAGTTGACGCATGGGAGTTAGGCCGGTGCGCCAAACAGCGCGTTGAGATCGGGCGGGGTGTCGTCTGCGGCGTTGAACTGCAGCTGGGCTTCGAGCCGGGCCAGGTGTTCACGCATACGTTTGGCGGCTTCCTTGGTATCACGCAGGCGGATCGCGTCGAGCAAGGCGCGGTGTTCGTTGCAGCCGCACGAGGTGGCGTCCATACGCTCAAACTCGTGCGCCGGGCTGTAAGTCATGAGCACCAGCGAGGTGCGTGAAGTTAACTCGCGCAGGATGCGCGCCAGCGTGTCGTGTTTGGCGCCCTCGGCAATCAGCGAGTGGAATTCACCCGACAGGCGGATGGCGCGGCGCATGTCACCGGCCTGGCGGGCGGCTTCTTCGTCGTCAATACATTGTTTGAGCTGCGCCATGTCGGCATCGGTGGCCTGAGCGATAAAACGCTCCACCAAGGACGGCTCAATCAGGCGGCGCACCTCAAACACCTCACGCGCCTCTTGTTCTGTGGCTGGGCAATGGTGGCGCCCCGGTTGGGTGTGAGGGTGACCACCTGCTCGTTGGCCAGGCGCACCAGCACCGGGCGGATGCGTGTGCGCGACACGCCAAACGCGCTGGCCAGCTTGTCTTCCACCAGCTTGGTGCCAGGTGGCAGCTTGTGGTCCAGGATGGCCGAAATCACCCGCTCGTACATCTCGGCATCGGACAGCGGCGCGGCTAACTCACTCATTCTCAACCCTTGTTTTGTCTTTGCTTGAGCCACCAGGCCAGGCCAATCGCCAGGGCCATCACCAGCAATGATATGACGGTGGTGACGGTGCCCAGGGCGTAAATCGATGGGGTGGTCACAGTGGTGGTCAAGCCCTGTAATTCGAGTGGCAAGGTGTTGACGTCCCCAATGGCTTGTGAGGTGCGGGCAATCTCGTCCCAGCTCAGGGTGAAACCAAACATGCCAATGCCCACGATGGACGGCGCAATCAGCGGCAGCACCACATGCCTGAACCCTTGCCAAGGGGTGGCGCCCAGGTCGCGCGCGGCTTCTTCATAGGCCGGGTTAAAACGGTTGAACACCGCAAACATGATCAGCAGGCCAAACGGCAGCGTCCAGGTCAGGTGCGCACCGAGGCCGAGGTGAACAGACCCAGCGAGCTGCCGTATTCTTCAAGCGTGCTGGTCATGCCCAAGGCTTCGAGCAGCCATTTCAGGCCCGAGTCAATCAATCGGAACTCCAGCCGATGCCCAGCGACACAATGATCGAGGGCATGATCAAGCTGGCCACCACCACATAAAACAAGGTGTTGCCACCGGCTAGCTTTTTGCGAAACGCCAGCCCGGCCAGCACCGAGAACAAGACCGTGAGTGCCATCACCGCCGCACCCAACGCCAGCGAGCGTTTGAGCGCGGCACCAATGTCGACCACGCCCAGGCCCTCGGCCAGCTTGCCGAACCAGTGCAAGGAGAAACCCCGCAGCGGAAAGGTCAGCCCACCTTCTGGCCCCTGAAAACTGAGCACCACAATGACCAGCATCGGGCCATAGAGGAAAAACACAAAGGCGGCAAAAAAAGCAGCCAGCAACCAGAAGCCTGCGGAGCGTTGGTCTTTGTTCATGCTCACAGCTCCTTGCGAATATCAACGAGTCGGGTCAGCGCCCAAATGATCATCAGCACAATGCTAAGCAGGATCACCGCATTGGCCGCTGCCAGCGGAAACTGCAGGTAAGAGGTTTGCACCTGGATGATCTTGCCAATCGACGCGATCTGCTGGCCGCCCATGACCCCAATCGTCACAAAGTCGCCCATGACGATGGTGATGACAAAAATCGAGCCGATGATGATGCCGGTGCGGCTCAGCGGCACGATCACATTCCACAGCGTTTGCCAGGCACTGGCGCCGCTGTCGTTGGCGGCCTCGATCAGGCTGCGGTCGATGCGCATCATGCTGTTGAAAATCGGCACGATCATGAACATGGTGTACAGGTGCACAAAGGCCAGCACCACCGAAAAATCCGAGAACAACAACCACTCGATGGGCGTGTTGATCAGCCCAATGCCCTGCAGGCTCTGGTTCACCAGCCCGTTGCGCCCCAGCAGCGGCACCCACGAGATCATGCGAATCACATTGCTGGTCCAAAACGGGATGGTGCACAACACAACAGCAGCGTCTGCACCCCGCTGGAGCGCACATTAAAACGCCAAAAAGTAAGACACGGTGAAACCAATCACCAGCGTGATCAGCCAGACCAGAAAACTGAATTTGAAGTGGACAGATAGGTCTTGAAGGTGACACACATCTCGTCCATGTTGCTGCAGCCGTCAAACACCGACACATAGTTTTTGAAGGTGAAGTCAGGCAACAGCTCTTATTCATTGAAGTCCCAGAAGCTGACCATGCCAATCAGCGCCAGCGGAATCAGGAAAAACAGCACAAACACCAGGGAAAGCGGCATCGCCTGCCACCAGGCCGCAATGCTGCGACCGGTGCCTGGGTAGAGGCTGGGAGGGTTGTGGGGGATGTGCTCATGGTGTGTGTTTCATGTCTTGCACCCTCGCCCCTTGGGGGAGGGATGGGGTGAGGGGCTGTGGCGCTCATCTGATCTAGCAGCTTGTATAAGAGAAATTGGCTTCTAGCCCTTTTTTGCAAGGGGATATAGCTATCAAATAAATACCTAACCGATGGCTGCACCACCTGCCCTCACCCCTGCCCTCTCCCGCAGGCGGGAGAGGGAGCGGTCAAGGTCAGGCCGCGACGAACTCATTCCATTTCTGAACCATGTAGTTGTTCTCGTCCATCACCGCATTCCAGCAGGCGATGCCACCCATACGCGCTTCGTAGCTGCCGCCGTCGCGCACCGCACCGGCCTTGGCCAACACGTCGCCGTTGGGGCTCTTGATGTCTTGGGTGGCGGCCTTGCCCTCCATCCAGTAGGCCCACTCGTAGGCTTCCATCTTGGACTTGGCGGTGTCGAGCACGGCGCTGTAATAGCCCTGGCGGTTCAGGTAAGCACCGGCCCAGCCGTCGAGGAACCAGTTGATGAACTCATAAGCACCGTCGAGCTTGCGGCCAGACAAGGTGGCGGGCAGACCAAACCCGGCAGCCCAGGCGCGGTAACCTTCTTTCAAAGGCTGGAAGTTGCAGGCAATGCCCTTGGTGCGCACAGCGGTCACGGCGGGTGACCACATCGACTGGATCACCACCTCACCAGAAGCCATCAAATTCACGGATTCGTTGAAGTCTTTCCACAGGCTGCGGAACTGGCCGGCCTTCTTCGCCTCGATCAGGGTCTTGATGGTCAGGTCAATTTCCTTCTTGGTCATGTTGCCCTTGTCGGGTACTTGTAGATGCCCATGGCTTCGACCACCATGGCGGCGTCCATGATGCCGATGGACGGGATGTTCAGGATGGCGGCTTTGCCCTTGAATTCGGGGTTCAACAACTCGGCCCAGGAGTTGATCGGGCGCTTGATCAGGTCGGGGCGAATGCCCAGCGTGTCGGCGTTGTACACGGTGGGATCAGGCTCATGAACTGGGTTGGTGTTTTGGAGAACACCTTGCTCTTTTCACCCTCCAAATAAATCACCTTCTTGGGCGCGGTGCCCTGCTCACCCACAGCCTTGCCAGCCACGGTGCCGGTGGTGAACAGCGTGGTGATCTTGTCGGCATTCTTGATGCGCTTGACGTCAATGCCCTTCAAGTTGCCGGTGGGCACGATCTTCTTCAAGAGAAGTATTCGGTTCGATCAAGTCGAAGCTGTTGGGTGCGGTCACAGCGCGTTTGGTCACGTCGTCGGTGGTCACGGCCACGTACTGGATCTTGATGCCGGTGTCTTTTTCAAACTTT